>CBDCOX010000001.1:0-9612 GCA_965219995.1 Candidatus Latescibacterota bacterium | reverse complement strand
GTACCGCTCATTTTCGACACAAGTCTCGAACTGTCGGGACGCATGCCGGATCGACCAGAGCGAACTTCGCCTGGATCTGGGCGGCCGGTGGACGGGCGATGCCTGGTTTTGGCTAGACGGATAAGTCTCCGAACGGCTTGGACATCATTGATTGGGGCCCGTGTTCAGGTCCAGAGGGAGGAGATGGGCGCGGCGTGGATGCGATTGGCCAACTGGAAGGTGTCCGGACCGGTGTGCAGCACCAGGCCGGCTTGGAATCGGTCACCTAGGGTTTGGCTCAACCAGACCAGGTGTCGGGCGTGTGGGGTTTTGATGTCGGAAGCGGATTTGACCTCGATGCCGATGATGCGACCACCTCCCAGTTCCGTGATGATGTCGACTTCTCGGCGTCCGTCCTGCTCACGGAGATGGGACAGTCGATAGCGGGTCTTCGCCACAGTGGCCTCGGCACGCAACTGGGCTACCACAAACGTTTCGATCATGCTGCCGAGCAGGTTTGGCGAGGCCAGCACATCGTCAACCGTCACCCGCAGGATCCCGCTCAGCAGACCCGAGTCCACCACGTACCGTTTCGGTGTGCGACTTAGGCGTTTGAGACGGTTGGTTGACCATGCCGACAGATGGTCGATCACCATGAGTTCGCGCAGCAGATTGTCATAGCTGACCGCCGTTTTTCTGCTTACCCCGGCCGTGTCGTACAGTTTCTTGTGGTGTGTGGCGCTTGCCGAGCTCACCGCGCACGCTTCCAGATACTGCCGGAGTCTTACCGCGTCCGGGCTGGTGTTGTGCAGGCGAGCGTCACGCAGGACAATCTGATCGGCGTAGCTTTCCAGCCAAGCCCGAGCGGTGCGTTCACCGAGTTTGAGGGCGGGCTCCGGGAAACCACCGCGCAGGGCCATGGTCAGATAGTCCCGCAGATCCAACCCCGGACTCCCCGGTGTAGGGAGCGGCTGGCCCGAGGCGATCCGGTCGATGAAAGTACCACGGTTGTGGCCGATTTGCTCCGCCACCGTCATGGGTTGCATGTTGACCATCACCACCCTGCCGGTCCCGGGCCACAACCGATCCGATGAGTCCCTCCGGTTGGAACCGGTGATGAGGAACCGTCCCGGACGGCGGTTGGTGTCCACCGCCCGCTTCACCGCCGCCAACACCTGTGGCGCCATTTGCCACTCGTCCAACAACACCGGCTCGGGACGGTCCCGCAGAGCAGCGTCGGGACTGGCGTGAAAAGCAGCGGCATCCGCAGAATCGAGCCGTACAACACTGGTGGCCAACCGAAGAGCAGTAGTGGTCTTGCCACAGGCTCGAGGTCCGACCACCATCACTGCGGGCAACTCGGCAAGATACTCCTCCAACAAGCCGTCCACCAACCGTGGTACGTAACGTTCCATTAACCCCTACCATGCTACTCCCGCTGTTACGCGGCAGTGGCTCCCTATATTACGCGTCCACAAGGACCGGCAGCTATCGGGATTGCCGCAAGCGATGTTACCCGCATCGACCTTGGCGGATCGAGGAACGCTGTGTTGGCAAGAGGCTTCAGCCGGATGTCACGTAGTGGTCTACAGCCACTCATCGACGGATGTGGACAAAAACCATTCGATATCGATTCCTCCTCCGCCCACCAGCAGTATCCGATCCGGTTGGTGGGCGGCTTGAAAGGCTGCTATTCCCTGCCGGGTTGTGGGTGCCCGTCCGCTTTTGACTTCGATTGCCACCAGCCCCTTTGGCGACCGGACCACGAAATCGACTTCTCGATTGCGGTCCCGCCAGTAGTAGACCTCGCACAGGCCTGCGGCGGCGGCGTTGGTCAGATGAGCTCCCACGGCCGACTCGACAAGCCGACCCCAGGATTCGTGATCCTGACGCGCCCGGTAAAGTCCAACACCCTCTCGGGCGGCGATCAGAGCCGTGTTCAAAACCTGGAGTTTCGGGCTGGAGGCTCGCCGTCGAACGGCCCTTGCAGAGTACTTCTGCAGTCCGGCCAACAGCCCGGCGCCCTGCAGCAGGTGAAGATAGTGAGCGATGGTGGTGGTGTTGCCTGCGTCCTGCAGCTGCCCCAGCATCTTGGTGTAAGAGAGAATCTGAGCAGAATAGGCGCAGCCCAGATCGAACACCTGTCGCAGAAGAGCTGGTTTGTGAATACGGTTGAGAAGAAGGATGTCGCGGGCGAGCACCGGCTCGATCAGCGAGTCACGTATGTATTGCGCCCACTCTTGCGGCCGCTCCACCAGAGGAGCCGCTCCCGGGTAGGCGCCGTAGTAGACATACTCGTCAACCGACCAGCCGAACGCCTCACGCATTTCCCCATAACCCCAGTGCGGCAAGTGGAGCGACTGGAACCTTCCGGCCAGACTCTCGCCCAGACCCTGCTTCACCAACAGGGGAGCAGACCCTAAGAGAACCACCTGCAGGGGCCGACCCAACCGGGTGTCCTCGTCCCACAGGTACTTGACCATCTCCGACCATTTAGGCACCTTCTGCACCTCGTCGATCACCAACACGGCACCTCCCCGGCCCGACTGGGCCGCCAGCAATCTGCCAGTTTCCCACTGTTGCTCAACCCAAGTGACGCTTCGAAGGGTCGGATGGTCGGCATCGGCATAATGAGCGGGAAGACCGGTCTGATCGAGGACCTGAAGAACCATTGTGGTCTTTCCCACCTGCCGGGGACCAGCCACCACCTGTATAAAACGCCGCGGTCCGGTCAGCCGACGGATCAGGTCATAAGCCTGAGGACGCACGAAGCCTTTGGCGTCCGCACCCGTGGTCTCGCTCATACTGAAGGCAGAATACTCAATATCTTGAGTAAAATAACTCGGTTTTCTGCGCACGGTGCCGCGGGAACTACCGCCTCCACCGGCCCAAACCGACGTTGAAATACAACAACCTGATACCGTTAACCGCCCTACGAGTTTAGAATCCGGACCCATGGGAGAGGCTGCGTCAAGATCCGATCCTGCAGTACAGTCCGAGGAATGCACGTTGGCCGACATTGAGGCGTACACGGGCGTGGTTTCCTGACCGGGCAGGCGATTATGAAGCTGGTCGTACCGTATTTCACTCCAGCACCGAGGAGTTCCTTGACTTCCTCACCTCCCGCATGCACGAGTCTGACTAGGTCCTGGGTGGATGCCCACCTACGAGCAAACGGCAACATTCCCTTCGTGACCTTGATCCCCTGACGAGATCACAGCAAGAAAGGTTCCTTGCCGCTGTCTATCTATTCATCGCTGACCTTGTAGCTATGGACGCTGGTCAGATAGACAGGTTCGTCTGGGTCTGCGAGTGAAGGAAGTGCGAGGTGTGCCGGGGTTGTTCGAAATGACGAGGGCGCCCAACAGAAGGGCTACCTTCTCCTAAGGAGAGCCGGTCACAGTAGGGAAGCGCCATGTAGTCTGGGAAGGCTGCGGCGACCACAGCATTTTTCGGTAAAGACCCCTTCTCGCTCAATACCTATTCGATAAGGGGAGGGATTCTGTGACCGGCATGCGTACCTGAGGCCTCCTTCAAGCGCTGTCCCGTAAGTGAACTTATGTTTACTTTTTCCGGACGTTTTCGGCGTCGGGTAGCAGTGCTGTTGGCGTTGTCACTAGTGGCCAGTGTGCTGGTAGTGGCGGCTCCCGCCGCGGCTGCCGACCCGGAAGCGGACTTTGAGGCCCAGTTTGATGCATGCGCAGGCGTGGGATCGTCGGATTTCACGGATGTCCCCGCTGGTCATGACAACGCTGGTGACATCGACTGTATCGCCTACTACGGGATCACCAAGGGCACATCGGCTTCTACCTATTCGCCGCACATGAGCGTTACGCGTGAGCAGATGGCCCTGTTCTTGACCCGTTTGGCGGGTTTGGTGGGGATCGAGATGGTATCTGATCCTTCTGATCCTGGGTTTACGGACATCGGTGGTTTGTCAGACGAGTCGCAGACCGCGATTGGCCAGTTGGCTGATCTTGAGATCACCAAGGGCACTTCTGATACCACGTATTCTCCCGAGGACAATGTGCAGCGGGGCCATATGGCCTTGTTTATCGCTCGGTTGATGAACAAGATGAACACTGTGGCAGATGGGAGCACCAAGTATGGTTGGCTACCATCTGACGTTGCTAAGAACACGGATAAGGAGAAGCCGGCGGAGTCTCCGTTTACTGACCTGGGTACAGCTACCAAGGACGCGTATGATGCCATCACCCAGTTGTGGGAGTTGGGTGTCGCTTCTGGTATCTCGGCTACTTCGTATGCCCCGAATCAGGAAATCACTCGTGCGGCGATGGCCGGTTTTATGGCTGGGGTGTTGGACCATTCCAACGCTCGTCCGGCTGGTTTGAGCCTTCAGACCAATAAGGCGTCGGATTTCGGTGATATCGCTGATGCGGTGGTCATGGTCTCATACCGCTCAGATAATTTTGCTCCCATGGAGGATATGCGAGTTGATGTGTTCTCGACCGACGATGGGTTCGAGGATGATGGTACATGCAAGTCCACGGCTGACGCTGTAGATGGATTGGTTTGTGAGCAGGACGACAACGATCCCGCTACTGATGAGATGGGTAACATCTTCCTTGTTGGCAGTGGAGCATCGGCTGGCAAGACCAATGTGTATTACGCGTGGATAGGCGATTCTGGTGACAAGTTCGACATCGATGATGTTGATGAGGTCAGTGCTTCCATCGCTTCATCTCCTGATGCAGCGGCTTTGAAGCTTACGACCACCATTAATGCCCATGCTGCTGCGGTGGATCTTGACGTGACCAAGAGTGTAACGTTGACTGTTCGACTCCAAGATGGCGATGGTAAGAACGTAGCGAAGGCCGATCAGTCCATCCAATTTGATATCAGGTCGTACAGTTCTGCAGATCGTGCTAGCGGATCTAATAACCTTGTTGCTGTTAATTTGCACACTTTGAAAACTGATGCGGAAGGCATGGTCACTTATACGGTGGACGCTCCAAGAGATGCTACAGCAGGTGACGGGAATGACGAGCGGTATGACACTATCGTGATTACCAGTGGGACTCTGCGAGTTGATGCAAACCCGGGCACGGACGGTGATCAGGACTTGATGATTGATTGGCTGGAAACAGATCCGACATTGAACGATTCCACAGGTAGGGCCGTGGCAACGGTTGCCCTTTCGTATAGTGTCATCTCGGGCACAGGTTCCAGTGCCACAGCGCGGGTGCCGGTGACCGTTTCGTTGTATGACCAGTACGGCAACCTTTATAAGGCCGCGGGTCAAACGATAACGTTTACTTCCTCTGCCACGGGAGTTGACTTTGGTGGCAACAGTGACAGTGGTGCTCGGAGAGCCGCCGGTGGACGCGCGACATACACCTTTAGGATAAGTGGGGCTAACTCCAATGTCCAGGTTACATGGGGTGCCACGGTTGATGACGGCGATGATGATGCTGCTACTACGGTGCCTACCGTTACGACAACCGATGCCAGCGTGGTCTTGGTGTCGGTCGCTGGAGATGATTCAGAAGTTCCTACGGCAACCGCTGTTACTGCTTTGTATGATAAGCAGAACAAGTTCCGCATGGACGGCACGCTTTACAGCTACGATTCAGATGATCTGTTCTACCAAGGCGGAAAGCCTCTTAGTCTTGATCAATTCGAAACGAAGCTAATGGCAGAAACGCCACCAACCGTCAGAATCCCGAGCTACGACGACGACGGAACCAGCATTTTTGTCCTAACAGCACCAACAACGTAAATACAAAGCAACCTACCTAAATACAGTGGAGGCTCCCCGGTTAGGGAGCCTCCACTTCGTGTTTTGCCGTTTTAACTGGTACTTCGGAAATTAGTGGGGAGTGATGGTTGCGAGGAGTTTCCAGTTGGGTTTTCCGGCGTAGAGGAGTGCTCGGATTCGGTAGTTGTCGAAGTTCCGAAAACCGAATGCTGCTCGTTTGATCCGTTTGATCAGGTTGTTCAGTCCCTCGGTGGGTCCGTTCGTCACTTTCGAGTGATGCCAGTTGGTGATCTGGGTGGCCCACCTGCTGATGGTCCGTCCCAGGCGGTTCACCTCTGGAGGGAGTGACCGGTCCTGCAGATCCGAGGCCAGCTGCTGGGTGAACTCCCAAGCCAGTTGTGGGTCTCCGATCTGGTAGATGTCCCGGACGCTTTCCTTAGCCGACCAGGCATCCCGTACCTCTCCGTAGGGGTCACCAGCCCGTAACAAGCCCCGGAGGCGGGATTCGCCGTGGCTGTCGATCCTTTCATGGGCCATTATCAAAAGCCGTCGTATGCGATACAGCGGGTCGCGTTTGCGTCCCCGGTGTCCCAGTGTCTCGTTCTGCACCCGGGATCGGACCTGATCGACGGTGCGGTTAGCCAACCTGATGACATGAAACGGGTCAGCCACCTGAAAGGCGTGGGGCAACACCTGGTCGTAGGCCACCTGATAAGGGCCGGACAAGTCCAACACCGCCCACTTGATCGCCTCACGCCACCCCGCTGGTTGGTTCCGGAACCAACCAGCCGCGCTTTTTACGGTTCTACCAGGCACTATGTCCAACAACTGACACCCACCGACATCCACCACCGACGTGCACCACTGCTTGGTACGCCACCGGCCCTTCTTCCAGAACAGGGTCTCGTCCACTCCCACCGCCTCCACCCGCCCGAACCGGGCGGTGTCGGCTTCCAACAGCGACTTTCCCCATCGGACGGTCTCCTGGTTCACCGTATGCCAATCACACCCCAACTCGGCGGCCACCTCCGACACAGTACGCCCCAAACGGCCCACCTGATAAGTGACCCACCGCCCCGCCCGAGACGTCAACAAAGCCCGCTCCGGCGCCACCGACTCGTCCTGTTCCACAAACGACCCCACGCCGCATTCCCCATCAGGACACATCCAACGACGTTTCCGCCACCGCAACCGCACCGGCCGCCCAAACGCCGGCAAATCCACCAACCCCACCGTCCGATAGCCCTTCGACCACACCCCACCACCGCACTCATCGCATACTGGACGAAAAGCGCCCGATCTGATCGTCACCCTCAACCGGTCACCCGAAAGCTCCTCCACCCCTACCAAGTCCACGTCACCCAACCCGACCAACACCTCACACATACGCCTACCATCAGTCTCCACAGGGTCCTCCTTTCAGATGCGACTGCTTTCAGCACCCGATTATGGAGGACCCTCCCCCACAATCAATGGATTCCCCACTCCCCACT
Organism: Candidatus Latescibacterota bacterium; assembly: GCA_965219995.1. Lineage (GTDB taxonomy): Bacteria > Latescibacterota > UBA2968 > UBA2968 > JAAXHE01. The sequence continues at coordinate 2,421 of CBDCOX010000001.1, read as the reverse complement.
AATTTCCGAAGATCCTTTTAACTTCGCCTTTAGGTAGAGGTGAGGTCTATTCGGCTTTGGTGTTTACTCGGAAGATGCTGGTTCCGTCCACGTCGTAGGCGATCACTTCCACTACGGCGTTTATTGCTATAGTTCCGCCGCCAGCGAGTATGTCTCGGCCCAGAAGGGCTTCGAACCGGTCAAGGCTGATCTCGATACCTTCAGCACCTCTGCGGTCGATAAAGATGTCATCATCGTCGTAGGAGTAGACGAGGTCAGCATCACCATCATGGGTCAGCTCAGTGCCACCATCTGGCAAGTGGCCGTCAGCAAGAAACTCGTTGTCGTCAGCCAAGATCGTGTACACCGTGTATTCATCGGTATCCCTGGAGTCGGCTTTCTCTACAACCTGCACGGTGCCATCTCCATCTTCACTTTGATCAGTGTTACGAGGATCATACAAGTCCACAGCTGCGGAACTGAGAATGTTCCTACGGGCTTGCTCTCCGGTTGGCTTCTGCAACGGAGTTGCTACATCAGCCGTGTCCGGATTGTTGTCATGATCGTTCGCATCTGCATGAACCACAGTGGTGGAGTCAGCACCGTCGGTGATAACGGCCCCATCGTTGTAGGTAGTGGCCGCGGCATCCACCTGCGCGGGAGTCAACCCGTTGAAAGCTGCCAGACTAGCGCTTTGGATTGCTACACCGCTGCTGTTACGTCCCAACCGCCTGATGTCATAGTCGAAGCCCACAGGAGTGCCGGCTACCAGATTGGCTTTGGTCTTGGTCCACCGCGCATACCCGCGGCTGATCACCTGCCGCACATCAGACCCGGCAGTAGAGGTTTCACCGTCGGTGTCTTCGATGGTGATTTCGACCTTTTGGCTGCTGTGCGAACGATGCGGGTTGCCGTACTGGTCCCACAAGTGCACAACAACACCAACCGAACCTGAAGTGGTTTGCAGCAGATAAGACGCAGTGCTAGGACTGTCTGTGGTCAATACCGGGTCTTCCTCCACCCAGTACACATCACCATTGTCCATGTGATCCGTGTCGGCACCGCTACTGTCTAACTCAATGAACTTGATATCGTCAGCGCGGGTCTGCTCATCATCCTTGGGATCGTCGCTTGGTCCCGTCACCGTGTACGACACCTGACCTTGGTCGTCGGTGACCAGGATCGCCTCGTGAGTGTTGGTATAAGAACGTTTGCCCTCGGGCCCCCGTTCATACTCGACTCTGATGCTCACACCCGGGCGTTCAACCGCGCTGCCATTGTCGTCAACCAGTTGAGCGGTGAAAGTCACAGTGGGAGTAGCCTGCAAATCAACTTTCGGACCCTCAGTCTGATTATCGGACTCGTCCGGATCAAGATCATAATTCGTGTCGGCTCGGGGATTAATCGTCGAACTGACAGTCAAATCGTCTTGGTCGTGTTTGGCTTCAACAGACACGGTGCTCACATCGCTGGCATCAACGTCGTCTGCATCGAACTTGTCACCGTTTTCGGTGCCTATCCAACTGTAGAACAGCCGAGTGGTGCCCTCGTTCACCGTTTCGGGCAGGAATCTGTTACCCAACACGTCAGTGGCCTCATCATTGTCGTCCCAAACACAATCACCCGTAACAAAGTCTCCACCGTACACAGCATCCGGGTCGCTTTGGAAGTTGCAGGTACCGTCTTTGCGGAGTCCCATGTTCGCCGCAGTGCTGCTGAACATATCAAATGCCTGGTCCTCGACCGGCATGAACGAATCGTCCCGCACAGAAACCAACAGCGTCGGGGAACCCTCACCCCAAACCACGGTGTTATCCGCAGCAATCGTCAAACCAGATGGACGAGCGTTGGAATGGTCCAACACGGCGGCCATGAACCCGGCCATAGAAGCACGGGTGATGTCCTCTTCGGGAGCATACGACGTATCAGTGATACCCGCAGCCACACCAAGCTCATACAAGTTGGTGATCGCATCCCACTCGTCCTTGGTCGCCTGACCCAAATCACCGAACGGAGACCCGATATCGGCCTCCATGTCATTTTCGTCCACATCAGACGGGGTATACCCATACTGAGTAGTAGCGCTCAGGTTCAAAGCACCATCCGCCAACGGGGTCATCTGATCCATCAAACGCGAAATGAACAAGGCCATGTGACCACGCTGCACCGAAGCAGAAGGCGAATAGGTGGTAGCCGACGTGCCCTGAGTGATCCCCAGATCGGCCAACTGATTGATGGCGGTCTGTGACTCATCCGACAGGTCACCGATGTCAGTGAAACCCGCATCATCAGGATCATCATCCACCGAAATGCCCACCCGAGCGGCCAAACGAGTCAAGAACAGAGCCATCTGCTCACGCGTCACGCTCATCAGCGGCGAGTAGGTGGTAGCTGATGTGCCCTGGGTGATTCCGTAATAGGCGATACAGTCAATATCACCCG